>NZ_KV788491.1:0-15612 GCF_001807295.1 Corynebacterium sp. HMSC06C06 | reverse complement strand
GGGGGGGGGGCTTTAGTCGGGGACTTTGCCTCAGGTGCTGGGATGGGATCTAGTTGTGTAATCCACAGGCTATCGTTAGTTAAGGCTAAGGCCTGCGTAGGCGTTTCACCTGAAAACTGCTCTCGGCAGGCGAAAGAATCTTAGCAACGGGTCAGGTCATGGTGCGTGAACCGTGGGGAATGGATTGCACACAGCTAATGAGACGTGGTGTCTCATTTCAGAACTCGTGTAAAGGACCAGTTTCCGTGAACAAGATCTCTCGTACCGCTCGTTCAGTTGCCTTCGCTGCTATCGCCGGACTCGCTTTGGGCGTTTCCGCTCCGGGTGCACTGGCCCAGGAGAACCCTGGCGCTGAGCAGGGGGCCGTGAACAAGGCAAACATCGATTTCACTAAGAAGGGTTCGATCACCCTCTTCAAGAAGAAGGGTGCCGAGTCAGGCGAACGTGCCACCGGTAAGGAAATGTCGAACGTGAAGGGCGAGGCCCTCAACGGCGTGACCTTCAAGATCACCAAGCTGAACTTCGACCTGCAGAACGGCGATTGGACAAAGTTCCCGAAGACCGCGGCCGAAGTCAAGGACACTGACAAGACCACCACGACCTTTGAAAAGATGACAGCGGGCGAAGGCGAAGCTAAGTTCACCGATCTGCCGCTGGGCATCTACCTCGTCGAGGAGACCAGCGCTCCGGACGGCATCGTCACCGGTGCACCGTTCATCGTGTCCATCCCGATGGTCAATCAGGCTTCTGACGCGTGGAACTACGACGTCATCGCATACCCGAAGAACACCGAAACCAAGACCGAGAAGACTGTCAAGGATGCCGATAAGAACATCCAGGACGCCTACACTTACACCATTAATGCTGACGCTCCGACTTGGGGCGAAGGTAAGAGCTTGACCGCCTTCCGCTTCGAGGACCAGCTGGATGAGCGCCTGGACTTCCAGAAGGTCACCGAGGTTAAGGCTGGCGACGCCGTTCTGGGTGCCGGAGACTACACGGTCAACAAGCCGGCCGAAAACGGCAACAAGCTCGTCGTTGAGCTGACCAAGCAAGGCCTGGCGAAGGTTAAGTCCGGCGACAAGATGTCTCTGACCTTCGACGTCAAGCGCAAGGAAGTCGGCAACACCACCGAGCTGAAGAACCGGGCTGACGTCATCTTCAACAACCCGAACACCGGCAACGAGGTCAAGAACAAGACCAACGAGGTCGTGACTTACCACGGCAAGCTGAAGGTTGTGAAGAAGGACGGCAAGGAGGCCGGTAAGGTCCTGGAAGGCGCTGAATTCGAGCTCTACCAGTGCACCTCGAAAGATGACTTGGGCGCGAAGCTGACTGTCAAGGAACAGGACAAATGGACTACCGGCGCTGACGGTACTTTCACCATCGATGGCCTGCACGTCACCGACTTCGAGGACAAAAAGGAAGCTCCGGCAACCAAGAAGTTCTGTCTGAAGGAGACCAAGGCTCCAGCTGGTTACGCACTGCCGGAGAATAACGTCACTGAGATTGAGTTCACTCGCGCCAACATCTCGAAAGAGGGCACGTTCGAGGGTGACGATAAGGTCACTCTGGTGTCTGAGATTGAGAACATCAAGCAGGGCACCCCGAAGCTGCCGATGACCGGTGGCATGGGTGTTGGCATCCTGGCCGCTATTGGCGCAGCAATTGTTGCTGCTGGTGCTTGGTTCGCTCGTCGTACCGCGCGCAACTAATAGCCGGGCGTAGTTCCGGTGGCGCAGACCGTCCATGATGGTCTGCGCTGCGGGTCGGGTAATCAAAATATGGTGCTCGACCCAGTGAGGGGACTGGGCTAGGTATAGACTTCAGTCCCCTTCATTCTCTTTCGTTGTAATCCCGGTCGCGCTGCGCTAGCGCGTGGGGCATTGTTTTGGGTGGTGCGGGTCGTTGACTACGGTGGTAGGCCAAAATGCAGGCCGACGGCACAGGCGCCGTGGAGGCCTAGTCCTTCCGGCGGTAATCGTTGTCGTCGGGTTGTTGGTGATGCTGTACCCAGTGGTCTCGACCGCCTGGAACAACTGGAATGCCTCAAGAGTGGCGCAGGAATATGCGCGACTGGATAAAGAGACACCGGCGCAGGTGCAGGATTCGGTTTGGGATGCTGCACATGCATACAACGAGGAGCATACGTCGGGTCCGATCTTGGATCCGTGGCTGAACCGTATCGGTGTGGATAATCCCGATTATGAGGCTTACCTGGAACAGTTGGGTGAGACCGAAGCGATGGCTCGCCTCGTGTTTCCAGCAATAGACGTCGATCTGCCGGTGTTTCATGGCACCGCGGATAAGACACTGCAGCGTGGACTGGGGCATTTGTATGGTTCTGACCTGCCGGTAGGCGGACCAGGAACTCATTCCGTCATCACGGGGCATACGGGCCTGGCGAATTCAACGATGTTTGATCACCTCGACTCTGCCACCGAGGGAGATGTGTTCTACATCCAGGTTGCTGGCCACAAAATGAAATACGTCGTAGACGACATTCAAGTTGTGCTGCCGAGCGAGGTAGATGGCCTACGGCCAGTCGCTGATCAGGATTACGTCACACTGATTACGTGCACACCGTACGGGATCAACACGCATCGCTTGCTGGTGCGTGGCCATCAGGTTCCTATGGAGCCTGGGGAGGAGTCGGTGTTTGAAAACTCCCATGGTCCGAGCTGGCAATGGTGGATGTACGCGCTTTTGGCTGCGGTAATTGTCATTGCTTGTTGGTTGGTGTGGTGGCTGCGACGCCAGAAGGCGGCTACCGGGGTGCAAGAAGTTATTAATAAGGAAAGTAGCGTGCGGGAGTAAGGCGATGAAGAGGTTGACAAATGCATGGTCGGCCCGAGTGGTTGCCGTCGGAGTCGTGTGTGCGGTTGCGTTCGCAGGGCCGGGCGTGGTTGCTGGAGAAGCGGTGCAGGTTGCCGGGCAGCAGTCCACTGGTGCGGAACGCACTTCGGCTACGGATACAGTGACAATCCGGCTGACACAAGGCAATCCCAACGACGATGGCCAGCCGCCCTCGGGAAAAATCCAAGGTGTCACAATTCATCTGGACCGGCTTGCCGGCTTGGACCCGACCAACGCTGACGACGCAGCCCGCGTACGGAACGCGAATCTCGACGAGGTTCGTGATTGGCGCACCGATGTGCACGTAGATCTGGTCACCAATGCCAATGGCGAGGTGACGTTTGATGGTCTGGCTCATGGCTTCTATGTGGTGACATCTTCGGCCCCAGATGATTCCTATCGGGAGATCAACTCGTTTGTGGTGGCGGTTCCGTTCCACACCGTGGTGGATAACCCGAATCCGGTACCAGGAGTAATCGTGGCTAAGACCCACAAACCGGGTGAAACGCCGACGCCGCCCAGGACACCGACTACTCCGCCGTCGCATCCGAATACGCCGCAAACAACTCCAAACTACCCACCGACTAAGCCTGGGAAGCCGCCACACCAACCTGAGACAACACCGCCGAGTACTCCAGGTGTTGGCAAGACCTCCACTCCGGCAGCTCCGTCGGGGAACAGTGGCTCATTGGCGATGACCGGTGCACAGGTAATCGGTGTAGTAGCCGCAGCGTTGGCATTGATTGCCACTGGTTTCGTGATGATTGCCTTTAGCCGTAGGAAGAATTCAGAAAGCGAGGGACGCTAATGTCCTGGACAGATTCTCATCCGGTCGAGCCGGTTGTGTACCGCTGGCGTGCTCTTGCGGCGTTCATTGCTGCACTGGCTCTCGTTGTTGGTGTTGCTGCACCGGCTGCTCTGCCCGGAATCGTTGGTGCCGTAGCCGAAGCACAAACCACAACCCTGCGCACCAAGCTCGATTCCGCAGACCAGCTGAGCCTGACTGTTGGCGACTCCGCAACATTTGAAGGCCACTTTGTTGACGCCGGAACCGTGGAGGAGTTGGAGTTCACTGTTGAGACTGCAGGACTGGAGTTCGACGGCTCGGCCTACACACTGACTATCGACGGCGAAGTGATCCCCGTCCGCGAAGGAGACAACCTCGTTGTAGAATCAACCAGTTCTTCAGTGACTTTCCGAATCGCTGGCCTTTCTACTGACGTGCCAGCAGGGGCAGCTTTCTCACTGAAGATCCCAGCGGTCGCAGAGGAATCCGAACTGAGCGGGATGTCCGTCGACGTGCGTGGAGTAGCCGAGGAGACTACCAGCACGTCATCACCTGAATCCAGCGAAGCCTTAGAAGCCCCTTCGGAGGTGACTGAGCCGCTTGATATTGCTGACGTTGACGCGGCCCCAGCCCGTCTGATGGCGGCGCCGAACATTACCCCGTACGCTGCAGGCGACCGCACCATCACGATGGTAAACGATGGATACGTGCTCAAGGGAAGCCGCTATATCCCGAACTTTAAGATTCCGGCCGGTGAGCTTTTTGGCGGCCAGCTGTCCATTCCGCAAGGCACGGTGGTTACCCTCAAATCCAGCGTTAACAGTTATTTATCGACTAACCCTGATGACCTGACGATCTATTACACCGGTGCCAACGGAGGTTGGTATGAGGCGAAGGTGACCTACAAAAGGATTAGCGCCAAGGAATACCAAGTCACCCTGCCGCAGATTACTATTGGTGGCACCGCACAGATTCAGTTTAAGGGTGTTCACCGCGGGCCAGCCAATACAGTGTTTACAGCTTCCTTCACCGTTCCTGCGAAAGAGGAGTGCCAAGATCCGGTTACAAGCAGACAGCCAAAGCGCGATCTCACCCCAGCTGAATTTGCCGACGGTAGCCCTGTCTACGTTGTAACCAGTGAACCTAAGGATCTTCGCCGAGACACTTCCATTCTGAGCCGTCAAGTCAACCAAGGCCGAGACTTTCGCCAGGTGGGAGAGTCCACTCCCTGGGTGTACAATGCTCTAGCCTTTGATTCGAGTGATAACTGGCTCTATGCGGTGAGCCAGAGTCGCGGCCGAAATGGTGATCCTTGCTACCCGGCAGGAAATCTCCTTCAGATCAATCCGGCAACCGGTGAAGTATATAATCTTGGGCCTATTTTAAAGGCCGGAAGTACCGGTACCCCGTTTGAAACGAGCGGCGACCGGGATGTCCTCAACGCTGGCGTGTACACCAGCGAGGGATTCTTTGTGGGCAACACGTCCACTTCTGGTAGCCGTCACCTTTATAAGGTCGACGTCGACAAAGTCACGGCTCAACGCGTGCTAGGAAGCCAGAAGTCCTACTCGGAGGACTGGGCGGTGCTCCCGCAGGCCCAGAAGTATATGTGGGGTTTCCAGAGTAAGGCTCAGGCAGGCGACAAGCTTATCCTTGAACGCATTGACACACAGAACGGCGACATCAGGACCTGGGATCTCACCGGCATCAAGACCTTCGATGGGCGCACGATCTCGAACCCCTCTGCTTCTTGGGGCAAGGCGTGGACCTACTCCAATGGAAACCTGGGCTTTGGCTCGGGTAGTGCGAATGCGAATCAGCTGGGCTTTGAGCTAAAGATCACCAACCCAGATGATGATAGCCCGAAGTTCGAGCTGGTCAACATAATGAACAACCTGCCTGCTTCATTTAACACGGACGCGGCCTCCGACCTAGTTCCGCCACCGCCAGGGCTGCAATCAAACATTGCGGTGAAGAAGCAACGCTCGGAGACCAAGGTGGTAAACGGCGAGGTGCGTACTTTCTGGACCATCTCCGTGGAAAACACCACGGATAACACCAGTTCGGGCGGCACATTCTGGGAATACCTACCAACGGATACTCACTATGGAGTGAACGCTTCCGGTCCCACTGCGAAATTCGAGGGATTTGGAGAAGGATCTACCGAGGTCAACGGTCAAAAGCCCGGGCCTGATCAGATTGCGCCGGGAACTGGTATTTATGCAGGCATGATTGTCCCATCCGGAGCGGACGGTGAGTCCCGATACATGATGGGCTATGTTGGTACTCTTCCAGGGCACGCGAAGGTAGAGTATGTCGTCTCTGCGCCGGTGCGAACAGATGAATACGGCAACCTCAAGACGGTGTGTAGTCCCAACAAGGTGGCCTTCCAGGCCACGGACGGGGAGTCGAGCCCGGCTGAAGATGACAACGTTGCTACTGAAGCCTGCTTCAATAAGGTTTCCGTCGACAGCACACCGCAACCTGTTCCTGGTGCAGCGAATGAATACACTGCGAAGTACAACGTCGTAGTTGAGGCACCGGACGCGCCTGGCTTCGACACCAACGAAGTGATCTACGGCAAGCTCACGGACACCCCGAAGTTCGTTGGTGCTGCTACAGTTACTGGCGCCTCCGTCGTATTCAAGGACGAGTTCAACAAGACCAGTCAGCCGCAGTCGTACCAGGGCGCCGGTCCGTACGAACTCAACAAGAATGACCCTCCGAAGATCATTACACCCAAGGGTGTTGGCGGAAGCACTGGGCAGCACGTCTACGAGGTAACGGTGCGCTTCAAGCTGGATCGTTCAAAACTGGACAGCACCTCCGTCCCAGCCGGTTACCCGAGCCAACCTTCAGGAAACACCCGCTGCTACACCAAGGATGGGCTACATGAGCCAATGTTTGGTCTCATGAACGAGGCAGAAATGGGCGGCTGGAAGGATACTGACTGTATCCCGCTGGAGACCAAGGAAACGATGGACGTCCTGCTCGAAAAGGCGAGCTATAACCCGGACAACCCGGACGAGATCCAAACCGACGGGTTGCTCGGTGGCGCGCAGTTCACCGTCCATCGTGGTGATGCTGACGGAAAGCTGAAGCTAAACGCGGATGGCAGCGTCAACACTGATGCTAACCCTGTGGTGAAGCAGTCCACGACCACCACTAAGGGCCGTGTGAAGCTTGAAGGTTTGGACGCCCCTGGCGTGTACTACCTCATCGAGACTAAGGCGCCGAACGGCTATAATCTGCTGCCCGCGCCGATCAAGTTCTCGACGGAGTGGGATCAAAACGGCAATGCAGTCATCAAGGTGCTCTCTGGAGGGACCGCGATCACCAGTAATAGGTGCGCTGAGTCTGACACCGCTGCCAACTGTGTGAAGAAGATCGGCGTCCTTCAGGTCGCTGACATCACCAAGGGTGCACTGCCCAAGACCGGTGGTGAGGGCGTAGGCCTGTGGGTGCTCGTGGGGGCCGTGATTGTCGCGGCCGGGTACCTTGCTTTGCGACGTCGCCCGGCGTAGAACTAGCGCTTGTGGCAACTTTTAGAAAAGGCCCGCTCTTCCAAACAACCAGGGAAGGGCGGGCCTTATTGTATCTTCATTGGCGGTTAGGAGTCCTGCGGGTCGTCGTCAAGCACGGCGTCCTTAGCGTTGCTGACATATTTGCGCCACCAGTAGATGAGTAGAAGCATGATGATGGCTGCGGCAGCCAGAATGGCCCACATCCACCACTGCCAGTGCACACCCGAGCTGTTGAACGCAGCCTCATCTTCCGGATCCATCGGCACTTGGTGGCCGGTGACGAGCAAGCGGTGGGTATTAACACCGTAGGGGGTGCAGGTAATGAGCGTAACGAGGTCCTGGCCTGGCTCACGGTGGAGCGAGCTGGTGTCCGCAGGCTCGACGACCCGAATATCGTGTACCTCGTATTTGAGCTTCTCGCCCCCGACGGCGATGTAGAAAGCATCGCCTTTCTTGACCTTGGTGAGGTTGTCCCACAGCGTGGCATTTTGTAGGCCCGTGTGGGCGGAAAGTGCTGCGTGCCGACCCTCGCCCTCACCTACGCCGCCGACAGGTAGGTCTGTGCCATAGAGGTGGCCAGCGCCGCGGGAGAGTGCTTTTTCTGAGGTGCCGTGATAAATGGGCAGATCGGAATCGATGGAGGGGATAACAATGCGGCCCATGGCATCGGTCTCCGACAGCACAGAAAGGTATTGGCGGTAGCGCTGGTACTCGGGAGAGTTCTCGTCATCGGTGGTGGTCCAAGCGTCTTCCACACTGATTTGGCCCAGCTGGGCATTGTAGCCCTGCGCTTCCTCCCACGCGGTGTGCAGTACCTCAGGCGGGGCTTGTTTCTCCAGCTTGGCGTATTCCTCCGCGGCGCGGGATTGGGTGTGGTTGTTCCACTGTGTGGCCACCACGGGGTAGAGCAAGACACCGAGGCCGACGAGGATCAGAAATAACGCAATGATGGCGTTGGGGTTGACGCCCTTCTTCTTGGGTGCGTCGCTGATTTCCGCTGGTTCATGCTTGCCCATTGTGTCCTGCCTGTGTGGGGGTCTGTTGCCGCGCGTCCTAGGGGTTGACGTGGGGTACATAACGTGAGTGTTAGAACCTCAGACTAGATCGGAGAGAATCCGAAACTGTGCCTAGTCGCCGATAACGAAGCACAGGGCTTCATACCGATTTAGAGTGGCCTCATCGATGGCTAAGTTTTGATCAACCGCGCACAGTTCGCGGAGTTCATCGATTGTGCGGGGCGCAAGCTCTTGGAGTAGATGCTCACACTCAGCGCGAAGATCCGCTGTGGTTTTGGGCGTGAAGATAGGGGCTGTCATGGTCCATCCTGTAGGTATGAAATTAGTCCATGAACTGGGAAAATAAGTGGAGCCGACGACGGGAATCGAACCCGCGCCAGCAGCTTGGGAAGCTGCAGTTCTACCATTAAACTACGTCGGCGCAATGCAGATTGTGCATCGTCGTAAAGCTTAGCACCGCCGCCGCCTAAGGCCATAAAAGGCCCAGTGGGGAGGTAGACTATCAACCGTGCTTCTTTCTGATCGTGATATCCGTGCCGCTATTGCCGCTGATGCTCCAGAGCGTTTGAGCATCGAGCCTTTCGACGCCGAGATGGTCCAGCCTTCCTCCATCGATGTGCGCTTGGACAAGTTCTTCCGCGTGTTCAATAACTCGCGCTACACACACATTGACCCCAAGCAGGAGATGCCGGACCTCACCAGTGAGGTGGAGGTGGCCGAAGGCGATGCCTTCGTCCTACACCCCGGCGAGTTCGTGCTGGGCGCCACGCTGGAAAAGTTCACCTTGCCGGCCAACCTGGCAGGCCGCTTGGAGGGCAAGTCCTCCCTGGGTCGCCTAGGCTTGCTGACGCACTCCACGGCAGGCTTCATCGATCCGGGCTTCTCCGGACATATCACACTCGAGCTGTCCAACACCGCTAACCTGCCCATTTCGCTGTGGCCCGGGATGAAGGTGGGCCAGTTGGCTATCTTTAAGATGTCTTCGCCGGCGGAGGCTCCGTATGGTTCCGGCGCGCTGGGCTCGAAGTACCAGGGCCAGCGTGGACCGACGCCGTCGAAGTCCTATCTGAACTTCCGCTAAACTTTTCGTTCTCGCCGCGCGCTTCAGGTCAACCGCGCCTAAAATTCCCGGTTATGCGTATGACTGTGATTGGTACCGGCTACCTAGGTGCGACTCACGCCGCCTGTATGGCGGAGCTCGGCCACGAGGTACTCGGTATAGATGTTGATGAAAGCAAGATTGAAGCTCTCAAGAACGGCCGCGTGCCGTTCTACGAGCCCGGCCTGCCGGAGGTACTCGAGCGCAACATCGAGGCCGGCCGCCTAGATTTTTCCACCAGCTATGACGACGCCGCGGAGTTCGCCAACGTGCACTTCCTCGGCGTTGGCACCCCGCAGGCCCACGGCTCCTACGCCGCGGATCTCACCTACGTGAAGTCCGTCATCACGGAGCTCGTACCGCGCCTCAAAGGCGAGCACATCATCTTTGGCAAGTCCACCGTTCCGGTGGGTACCGCGGCGGAGCTGCAGGAGATGGCGAATGAGTTGGCCCAGGAGGGCAGCCACGTGGAAATTGCGTGGAACCCAGAATTCCTGCGCGAGGGCTACGCGGTCAAGGACACCATCACCCCGGACCGCATCGTCCTCGGCGTCGGCGAGGCAGGGCTCGCCGACGGTAAAAGCCATGCCGAAGAGGTAGCTCGCGAGGTCTATGCCAAGCCGTTGGCGCAGGATACGCCGTTTATTGTGACTGACCTGCAGACTGCCGAGCTGGTGAAGGTCTCTGCCAATGCCTTCCTGGCCACTAAGATTTCCTTCATCAACGCGGTCTCTGAGATTTGTGAGATCGCAGGCGCTGACGTGGTCAAGCTTGCCGACGCCATCGGATACGACGATCGCATCGGCCGCAAGTTCCTAGGCGCGGGCCTGGGCTTCGGCGGCGGTTGCCTGCCCAAGGATATCCGTGCCTTCATGGCGCGTGCCGGCGAGCTGGGTGCGGACCAGGCCCTGACCTTCCTTCGCGAGGTCGACGCCATCAATATGCGCCGCCGTGATCGCATGGTCGATATGGCTAAGAATGCATTCGAGGGCTCGCTCCTAGGCCACCGCGTGACGGTGCTGGGCTGTGCTTTCAAGCCCAACTCTGACGACGTCCGCGACTCGCCGGCGCTGTCCGTGGCGGGTTCCTTGTCGCTTGCGGGAGCTGCCGTCACCGTCTACGACCCAGAGGGCATGGATAACGCCCGCAAGGTCTTTCCGACACTGAACTACGCGGCTAACTGCGAGGAAGCACTACGTGAGAGCGAGCTGGTTATCCTCGCAACCGAATGGCAGGAATTCCGCGATCTCGACCCTGCGGCCGTGGCCGGGCTGGTGTCGAGAAAACACATCATTGATGGCCGTAACGTCCTCGACGTCGCTGCCTGGCGTGCGGCCGGCTGGACCATCGAGGCCCTCGGCCGCGCCCTCGAAGGCTAGGCCGGTTCTGCCTCGTGGGTGACCGCCACTGGGCGACGCCGCGGGATGGTCAATGCGGCGATGAACGTGGTCATGGGCACCGCGAGAGTCAAGGCCATGGCACCGAGCGCCGAGCGCAGTAACTCCGTGGACACCAAGTCGCTGGAGAGGATCTGCGTGGCCGGGCGCTCGGCTGCAGTAATCAGCATGAGAAGCGGCAGCGAAGCGCCGGTGTAGGTCAGCACGATGGTGTACACCATCGATGCGATGTGGTCGCGGCCCACCTTCATAGCGGACAAGAAGAGACGGCCCGGCCGCGCCGTGGGGTCCAAGTTGTGTAGCTCCATCACCGTGGAAGCCTGGGCCACCGCGATGTCGTTGAGGCTGCCCAGCGCACCGATGATGAAGCCACACAGCAGCACACCAACGATGGACACGCCTGGCATGTAGAGCAGCAGCTTGAGGTTATCCTCGGAGCTAAGCCCCTGCAGCTGCGTCGAATCAATCGAAGCGTGCGCCAGGAAAGAGGCGAGCAATAGCGCCAGCAGCGCGCCGCCCAGGGCGCTCGCTGCCTTCCAATTCAGGCCATGCACGAGCGGGACCACCACGAAGATGATGGCCGCCGAGGTCACCATGGCCACGAGCAGCGGGCTGTGGCCCTCAATCAGCGACGGGATGAGGTAGTAAAAGATTGCGGCCAAGCTCAGGCCTAAGCCGATGAGGGAGCGCACTCCGTGCCAGGCCGCGAACACGATGATGACAATCGCGGCGACGATGGCCCACAGGACCAAGTTCCCGGTGCGCTGGTAGTCCGCAAAAGAATAATTAACGGAGGCGTCCCCGTCGTTGTCCGCGGTGGACTCAGAAAGCACAATTTCGTCGCCCACCTTCAGCTGTGGGTCGCCGGCCACGCCGAAGTGCACGAGCTGCGTCTGCTTGCCTGCGTTGCGGCCCGAAGTGATGTCGATGAGCGCACGGGTGCAGTCGCCGCCCGGATCCGCCGGAATCAGCGGTGGCTTGTCGAATGCCTTGCCCGTCTGGTCTGACTGGCACAGCGCGTGGTCTACCGTGGTCACGGTTCCGTGGACCTCCGGGTGATTGAGCGCGTAAGTTTGCGAGAACTCCGCGCTGGTGTGCTCGCTGGTGGGCGTCGTCGGACGCAGCAAAACCAACCCCACCAGCGTCACGAGGAGCGCTAATCCAAGAAACCCCATGAGTCCGATGCGCCACGGATTGTGCAGCGATGGCAGCGTGACGGGGCGACGTTGGAAAAGCGAAGAGCGGCTTCCATGCGAAGCCGCTCTTTGATTGGAATGTTTACCCATGCCGCTTATTGTGAATGATGACGATTACAAATAGCAACTGGGCAAGTCTCGGTGTGCTGGACATTTGCGCAGCACAGTCGCACCTACAAGCTACTGACGGTAGCTCGCCAGGAAGTTACCCAGGCGCTCAATAGCGTTCTCTAGCTGGGATGCCCACGGCAGGGTAACCACGCGGAAGTGGTCCGGGTTTGGCCAGTTAAAACCAGTGCCCTGGACCATCAGAATCTTCTCCGCGCGCAGGATATCCAGCATCAGCTTGGAGTCGTCATGAATCTCATGGACATTCGGGTCCAGACGCGGGAAGCAGTACAAAGCACCCATCGGCTTGGTGACGGAAACGCCCGGGATCTCGTTGAGCTTCTCGTAGGCCACGTTGCGCTGCTTGAGCAGACGTCCGCCCTCACCAGTCAGACCATAGATGGACTGGCGTCCACCGAGCGCCACCTGGATGGCGTGCTGGGCTGGGACGTTTGGGCACAGACGCGTACCCGCCAGCAGATCCAGGCCCTCGATGAAGCCGCGTGCATGGCTCTTTGGACCGGTGAGAACCATCCAACCAGCGCGGTAACCAGCCACGCGATAAGCCTTGGAAAGACCGTTGAAGGTAATCGTCAGCAGATCCGGAGCGAGGGAAGCTATCGAGATGTGCTTCGCGCCGTCGTAAAGAATGCGGTCGTAAATCTCATCGGCGAGGATGAGCAGGTTGTACTCGCGTGCGACGTTGACGATATTCTGCAGCACCTCGCGGGAGTAGACGGCGCCCGTGGGGTTATTCGGGTTGATGACCACGATGGCCTTGGTCTTCTCAGTGACCTTGGCGCGGATGTCCTCGATGGATGGGTTCCAGTCATCCTCCTCGTCGCAGAGGTAGTGCACCGGGGTGCCGCCAGCCAGGGAGGTTGCGGCAGTCCACAACGGGTAATCGGGAGCTGGGATCAGTACCTCGTCGCCGTCGTCAAGCAATGCCTGAGTGACCATGGTGATGAGCTCGGAGACGCCGTTGCCCAGGTAGACGTCGTTGACGTCGAAGTGCGGGAAGTCCTCCAGCTCGTAGCGAGTGACGATAGCGCGACGCGCCGGAATGATGCCCTTCGACGTGGAGTATCCCTGGGAAGTCGGCAGCGCTGCGATCATGTCGCGCATGATTACGTCCGGGGCATCGAAGCCGAACACGGCAGGGTTGCCGGTGTTCAGCTTGAGGATGCTGTGGCCGTCAAGCTCCATGCGCTCCGCCTCCGCAGAGACCTCACCACGGATGTCATACGCGACACCCTTGAGCTTGGTGGATTGGTCGAAAATGCGTGAGTTCGGTGTAGTCATGTAAAGTATTCTGCCACTTACAGGCGATTAAGTTCTCAACTAGACTACTTTTTGTTCCACTGATCGAGCTTGCGCTTGGCAAGGTTCATGGCCTCGCTGGTCAGCTCGCCTGCTTGGCGACGCCGCTCCGCCCACTGCGCCTGCTCCAAAGCTTTCTGTTGTGCGCGTTCCTGGGCTGTCTGCGCGAGGATCTCGCGACGCTGCTGCCGCTCGATTTTGCGCGGGGAAGGCTGGTGCCAAGACTCGGGGCCGACCTTGGCCACGTAGAGCATAATCCACAGGATCGGAACCAGGAAGAGCGCGCCGACGCCTCCGAGTATGGCCACAGCGCCTGCGGCATCGCTTGCCACGAAGCAAGCGATTGAGGCGAAAGTGAGGGCAATGGTGCCCGTCATGGCGGTGGCCAGACGCGGCTTTTTGCCGGCTTTGTATGCACGCTCGACCTCGCCGCGGGAGTAGATCTTTATCTCCGTGGCAGAAACCGCCGGGATGTCCGTGAACAAGGGGACCAGCTCGCGGCGGGTGGTGGCGCGCATGACGTCGTCGGAGCGCTCCTCGAATTCCTCCATGGTCAGGCGACCCTCGCCCACGGCGCGGGCGAGGTCGTTGATGGCGTCGGTCTTCTCTGCGTCGGATAGGCGCATCGAATTCGCGGGATCAAAAGGGGAGGCTCCGAAGCTATGCGTCATGGTTTTACTATAGGAAAACCGGCGGACACATGCGTGTGCTGCTAGCGATCATTTCTTCTCGGCGCCTTTTTGCTCAGCGCCCTCTCGGCCCTCTTGCTTGGACTCGGCGGCCTTCGCCTTGGACTGCGCGTTTTCTTCCTTGCCCTTAACGAGGCTGGACAGGAGCGGGAAGATGGCGACGGTTAGCGCGCCACCGGCGATGAAGATGGAGGAGGTCTCCTCGTTCACGATGCCGGAGCCGACTGCGATGGTCATGACAGCGACGATGATCGGTAGACCCGTTGCTGCGTAGAGGGCCACCTGGAGACGCTCGCGGGTGGTCTCGATGTCGGACCCTGTGTGGTGGATGTTCTCGCGCAGGAACACGGGCAGGCCACGGGTGACGAGAATGAGGGCGGGGATGCCAAGCACCTTGAGCGGGTTGTTGACGATGACCTGCCAGTCGATGGACATGCCTGAGACCACGAAGAAGACCGGAATCAGCATGGAATAGCAGACAACGTCGAGGCGGTTCTCGAGCCCCTTGTGGAACTCGTCGGGGATGATGCGGTTGAGGATGATGCCTGCCGCGAATGCGCCGAGGACGATGTCGAGCTCGAAGACCGAGGTGACGGCCATCAGGATGGCCAGGATGAGGATGATAAGGCGCAGGATGGTCTGGTTCGTGGAGCCAGCGCCGGAAAGGAATGCGGTCTTGAGCCACGGCACTGCGACGATGAGCGCGCGCGGCATGACAGCGACGCCGACGGCGATGACGATGAACGCCAGCAGGATGAGCATGGTGCCTAGCGTGGAGCGGGTTCCCAGCAGGAGAGCCATGGCGGTGATGGGAGCGACCTCGCCGATGGCGCCGTGAATCATGACCGAGTCGCCGACTTTGGTGCCGATGAGTTTGTCCTGCTTGAGCATCGGCGTAATCGTGCCGAGCGCGGTGGAGGTTAGTGCGATGGCCATGACGATGGCGCCAGGGATGTCATTGAGCAGGAAATAAGCACCCACGAGACATGACACCATGCAGATGAGCCAGGTGGAAAAGCCGGTAGCGGCTTGTTTAGATTTCAGCGTCGCAAGATCGATTTCGAAACCCGCGAGGAGGAATAAAGCGCCGACGCCCAGCTCTTTGAGCATGCCGATGCCGGGGTCCTCGTGGGCGAGGTCGAGCATCGAGGGGCCGATGATCATGCCGAAGATGATGAGTAGGGCCACGGCGGGCATTTTGTTCTTGAGCATGTAGGAGACCAACGGGGCCAGGAGGGCGGCGGCCATGATCCATGCAAAGGAGACGAGGGAAGGAGTGTAATCGGCTTCCCCCGAAGCGAGCACCACGGTGTTGGCGGCGCTTAACGCGTCGAAAATCATGAGAACAGCGTACGCGGCGAGAACCCCGACTGCCTATTCATCCAGCAAGTTTGGCTTACTCGTCGCTTAGTTGTGGCTCACTTGTGGCTGACTTGTGATTCAGAAGGTCTTGCCCGGGCTCCGTTGTTTCGCGTTTCTCCGTCTCCTCGCAAAAGCCCAGACCTAGAACCCCAGACCTCCAGGTCGCGGATAGTTTCATGGCTAAACTTTTTAATCGCGACCTCGGCGGAATCAAGCGGTGGATACGCCACGCTTGAATAGTTCGTTAAGTATTTCACG
>NZ_KV788490.1:0-19438 GCF_001807295.1 Corynebacterium sp. HMSC06C06 | reverse complement strand
CAAAATCAATGCACTCTAAAACCGGAAGAGCCCCTTTATCCTTATGTGTTCTGAGGTCTAATCATGCGTTGCTATGTTTCCTTGCTCTGTGTTGCTGCCCTAGCGCTTTCTGGCTGCAGTAGTTCCGGAAAAGATGACTCCGCTAAAGAAACAGAGAAGATGTTCAATACGATGGTGCCGCAAAGTTCAGCAGAGGCGGATTCCCAAGAATTCACGGCGTCAGAAGAATCGAAGAAACCAGCGGTGGTCGTTGAAGACGGCATCTTGAAGATGACGGGCAAGGTTGTAGAGAAGAAAGGTCATGAGACCCTAGGCTCGCATCCCGAATCCGGAATCCCTGAAAGCGAGCTCAACGGCGACTATTGGATCCTCGAATTTGACGCTCCGGGGGAGATCACCGGGAACAAGGCAGGTCACAAGGAAACCCGTGTGGTCGATAGTGGCTTCCTTGCATCGCACTACGACGCGGACGAGGAAAGACGCGAAAAGGCAGAGCCGTGGGTGGGCAAGCATGTGACGGTGTCGATCCCTGCTGACAAAGTTAGTTGGGCAAGTGATCCCTCTTTGCCGATCGGCCCGCCTCGTGTGGGCGCCGGCTTTGAAATCGTAGCTGCTGAATAACAAGAACTCCTTGTGGCTGCGCAGATCAACTACAAGGAGTTCTTGATGTCTTTCGGGAGCCAAAGGCAGTTTCGCCGATTAGTGCTTGACCGGAGTAACGCGGCCAGCCCGCCAATCCATGAAGGCCATGGCGGCGCAGAAGATGTTGAGCACGGCGCTAGTGCCCAGGGCGAAGGTGCCTACCTTGTACATGGTGGTACCGGCGGCGTCGAAGTTGTTGAAGATAAAAAGCCAGCAGATCCAGCCGATGAGCGCGGTCAACGCAGCGAGGGCGGATAGTCCGCGTAGGCCACGTGCGGGGCGTTCAGATGGAGCGAAGGCTTTGTGCCCGGCGTCGACAAGTATGGCGAGCGCAACGAGGATACTCACGATGCCGGATAGCCACGTGGGCAGCAGGGCAGAAGTGCCCAGCACTACCGGGAAGATGAAAGATAACGCCACCAAGACGAATGCCACGGCATGTAAAACGGTGCTACGGCCCTGGTATGAAGCAAACATTTAGGCCTCCTTCTTCTGAGCATCTGATTGCATGGCAAGCACTTCTGCGCGGTGTGGCGGCTGTGCGCCCTTGCGGGAGACAGTAATCGCAGCGGCTGCCGCAGCGAATTCCAAAATCTCTTTCCAGTCGTATTCGCTCAAGTGAGTGAGCGCTTCCGCCGTGAGGTTGCGGCGGGCTATCTCTGTGAGCAGCGCGCCCATGATGGTATCACCCGCGCCGATGGTGTCGGCGACGTCGACCTTGACAGAAGGCACTTCGAGCCGGGTCGTGCCAGCACGCAGCGCGAGGCCCTCGCCGCCGCGGGTAACCACCACGACGGGAACCTGCTTGAGCGCCTGCTTGCCCAGGAATTCCACTTCTTCCTCAGAAAGCTTCAGCACGGTGACGTGGGCAAGTAGCTCGTTGAGGAAGGCCTTGTGCTCATCGTTGGCATAGAACGGGCGGATATTCGGATCGAGCGCCACGATGCTGCCCTTAGCTGCGAATCGCTTGAGCAGTTCGCCATAGCGCGAAGCGCCGGGCTCCAACGCGAGGGAAACGGTGCCGAAGCAGGCAATCTCGGCGTCGGAAAGCGTGGGCTCAACCAACCTATCTGCCGTGCCCTCCTTGTAGAAGGTATAGGACGCCGAACCATCATCACCGATGCTGGTCACGGCCAAAGTGGTGGGCTCTGGACCGCGCTGGACCATAGACGTGTCCACGCCTTCCTGCTCCAGCCTTTCCACCAACGCGTTACCGAAACCGTCGGTGGAAAGGCGCGACTGGAAGCTGACCTCGCCGCCCAGACGTGCTGCCGCGATGGCCACATTGAAAGGCCCGCCGCCCAGGGCTGGCGTGAGGTCTTGCAAGCTACCTGGGGCGACGGGGACGAGGTCGACGAGTCCTTCGCCACACACATGGATCTTCATGAATTCCATAGTATCGGTGATATGAACTACCGTCCGAACTTTCACATCGCACCACCCCTCGGCCGCCTCAATGATCCCAACGGCGTGTTCCTCGACGGCGATACACTCCACGTGTATTACCAGCATGACCCTTGTTTTCCGCATGCCAGCAAGCGCACGGGTTGGGGGCATGCTTCCGCGCTGTTGAGCGCCCCTGGGCCCTGGCAGCATCACCCGGATGTACTGTATCCGGACATGCCTTATGACATGCATGGTTGCTACTCCGGTGGGGCCGTGGTCGACGGCACTGACGTGTGGCTTTACTACACGGGCAACCTCAAACGCGATGGGCGGCGCATTCCCTCGCAGAACAGGGTGCGCGTGCTTGACCCATCAGGACCCGAGGGTGGCATCTACCAGCGCGATGCCGGAAATCCGCTCATCCCTGACGCGGAGGAGGGCTTTACCGGGCACTTCCGCGATCCGCAGATTTCGCGCGACGAACATGGCTGGCGCATGGTCATCGGTGCGCAGCGCACGGACGAGACGGGCACGGTGGTGCTCTATCGCTCCACGGACCTGGAGGTCTGGGAGTTTCAGGGGGAGCTCAATTTTGCGCTTTCCGACGCCCTCCCAGGGCTTAGCCCCGACATCCTCCCGGGCGGGTACATGTGGGAGTGCCCCAACTTGGTGACCTTGACGGATAAGGCAACCGGCAAGGACAAGGACGTTTTGGTTTTTTGTCCGCAGGGCCTGGAACCCGTGAGCGTGGACGGGCAGACTCACTACGCTTCCTCCGATCAGTGCGGTTACGTTGTTGGTCGCCTGGAAGGAACCACTTTTCAAGTTGAACGCGGCTTCAGCGAGTTGGATTATGGTCATGAGTTCTATGCGCCGCAGCTCGTCGGCACCGGTGACGGCGAGGCTGTGATGCTGGGCTGGATCGGCCTGCCTTCCCAGGACGATAAGCCGACGGTCGACGAGGGCTGGGTGCATACGCTTTCCTTGCCGCGCCGAGTGTGGCTGGAGGATGGCTGGCTGCACCAACTCCCGGTATGGAAGTCCATTCCGGAGGCGAGTGGCCGCGAGGGCTTTGGCACGACCACGAGCGTGGTGGCCTCGCGTGGTGGGCAGTACAGCTTGGTTGACGCGGCGGGGACCGAGCGTCTGCAATTTAGTGCGGGCGAGGGGCTGCTGCGTGTGAAAGTCGGCGAAGATGAACGCGTTATCGCTTGCCCGGAGGGGGAACTCGTGGCCATCGCCGATGGCTGCGCGGTGGAGATTTTTGCCGGCGGTGGGCACGTCGCCGCGGCTGCTAGCGTGTTTGGTGAAAACGATGCTCGCTGGAGTGGATGGCGCGAGATATAGAGAGGGAGGCTGAGGGGGGGGAAGCGGATTTGGTGACCGATTGGAACCCAAGAAAAGGTGAATTTTCCCTCATTTATGCCCGAACGCTTGGTTTTATTTCCGGGTGATGTATCTAATAGGGGTGAAGGATATTTAGCCCCTATCACTAGGAAAGGGATCCGCCTATGGATCACAAAGAAGTCGCCGCGCGGACGCTCAAAGCATTGGGTGGCGAAGACAATATCGTTGGACTTGCGCACTGTGCCACCCGCCTGCGCATGGTTCTCAAAGACACCAAAGAAGTAGACACCAAAGCACTCGAGAGTGACCCTGACCTCAAAGGCATCTTTGAGGCAGGCGGCATGTTCCAGGTGATTGTTGGTCCGGGCGACGTTAACGTCGTCTACAAAGAAATGACCGGCATGATCCGCAAGAACGTCGCCGTTTCCACTGATGAGCTCAAGGACATTGCCGCAAACTCTGGCAACTGGTTCTCACGGGCCATCAAGGTTCTTGCAGACATATTCGTTCCACTGATTCCGATTCTGGTCGGTGGTGGTCTGCTGATGGCCCTGAATAACGTTCTTTCTGCCGAGGGGCTTTTCGGCGACCAATCTGTTATTCAGATGGTCCCAGCGTTAGAGGACGTTGCCGGTCTTATTAATCTGCTGGCCTCTGCGCCGTTTGCCTTCTTGCCGATTTTGGTCGGCTTTACAGCCACAAAGCGTTTCGGCGGCAATGAGTTCCTCGGTGCCGGCATGGCGATGGCCATGGTCATGCCGGACTTGGTTAACGGCTACAGTGTGGCCGAGACTATCAACTCTGGCGAGATGACCTACTGGAACATTTTCGGCCTCGACGTCGCCCAAGCGGGCTACCAAGGCTCCATCCTGCCGATCCTGGTCATCGCCTGGATCTTGGCAACCATTGAGAAGTTCCTGCACCGTCACCTCAAGGGCACGGTGGACTTCATGCTCACGCCACTTATCACCCTACTGCTGACAGGATTTATTACCTTCGTTGCCATTGGTCCGTTCCTGCGCACCGCGGGTGAGTGGCTGGGTGTTGGCCTTGCCAACCTCTACGACTTCGCCGGTCCGGTGGGTGGCTTCCTCTTCGGTCTGGTGTACTCGCCGATCGTTATCACTGGTCTCCACCAGTCCTTCCCGCCGATCGAGTACATGCTGTGGGATCAGGGCGGATCCTTCATCTTCGCGACGGCCTCCATGGCCAACATCGCACAAGGTGGCGCAGCCCTCGCTGTCTACTTCCTTGCACGCGGTGAGAAGCTCAAGGGCTTGGCCGGTGCTTCCGGTATGTCCGCTTTGTTCGGCATCACCGAGCCTGCCATTTTCGGTGTTAACCTGCGACTGCGTTGGCCGTTCTACATCGGTATGGGTGCCTCGGCAATTGCCTCGACGCTCAACGCACTCTTCGATGTCAAGGCAACCGCGCTGGGCGCTGCCGGACTCATCGGCTTCGTGTCTATGCGCCCGAATGACATCATGCAGTTCTTCATCTGTGCGATTGTCTCCCTCATCTTGGCCTTCGGCGTGGCCTTTGCCTATGGTCGCTACCTCATTTCTAAGAATGGCTCCATCGACCCGGATGAGACTGGTGCCGTCACAGCGACGTGTAGCGATGTGCCGTCCGCTACTGCAGACCCCAACGCCTACCGTGTGGCTTCGCCGCTGACCGGCAGCGCTGTGGCCCTCTCTGCGGTCTCCGACCCGATGTTTGCTGCGGGCAAGCTGGGCGCTGGCGCTGCCATCGAGCCCACCGAAGGCCGCCTCGTTTCCCCGATTGACGGCAAAGTTACAGTGACTTTCCCTTCGAAGCACGCGTACGCCGTGCGTGGTAAGGATGCTGAGGGCAACAACGTTGATATCCTCATGCACATCGGCTTTGACACCGTGAACCTTAAAGGCGAGCACTTCACCTCCCACGTTTCCAAGGGCGATGAAGTCAAGACAGGCGACCTCCTCTGCGAGTTCGATATTGAGGCCATCAAGGCCGCTGGCTACCCGGTGACAACCCCGGTCGTGGTGTCCAACTCCAAGCAGACGGGCCCAGTCCTGCCGGCCTATCACCCGGGTGAGGACATCGCTTTCGGTGACGCGCTGCTCACCGTTGACCCCAAGGTCACGAAAGAAGCGGCCGCGTCCCCAACCGCTAGCTAGATAAACGCTAACGCCGCATCCCCGCTACTGAACCTAGGGTTCGGAGCGGGGATGAGGCGTATAAGCGGTTGCAGACCATGGGGCAGGAATACCTTGGTGAAGCAGACAGGGTATGTCTTCTGGCTTAGTGAGTATGCCGTTGTAATGACTGGAAAACGATAGCTGCGCCGGCCGGGCACAAGCCCAACCGGCGCAGCCAGTCTCTCTTTAGGTTCCTACGGGGTAGGAAGGTCCTCGCTTAGGCGAAGAACTTGCGGCGTGCGGCGAAGGCGCCGGCGGCAACCATTGCAGCTACGGCCAGAGCAGCCAGAGCCCGTGCAACGGAGTTGGAGCCGGTCTCAGCCGACATACCACGTGCGGCTGCCGGGGCAGCGCCCTCAGCGAGCTTACCGCCCTGGGCGATAACTTCATTCTTGTTAGCGTTCAGCATCTGCTCGGAAGCAGCCTTCTCCTCAGCGGTCGGCTGCTGGTTCTTGCGTGCCTCGTCCTTGACGTAGGTCTTGCCGTCCTGGGACAGGTACCAGGTGATGCCACCGATGATCAGTGCGGCGGGCAGCGCCAACCATGCGAGCTTCTTCGCGTCGAAGCCTGGCTTCTGAGGATCGGACGGGGTCTCAGACGGGAATGCCTTTGCGTAAGCGTCACGCATCTCGGGGGTAACTTCCACGTTGACCAAGGCTGGATCGTTGACGTAAACCGACGGATCCTTCATGCTCTGGTACCAAGTGTTGCCCTCAGCGTCCATCTTGGTGGCAGGAGCAGGAATTGCGGAGGTGTCCTGCTGCTCCTTCACGAACTTTTCTGCCTGCTCAGGGGTCAAGCGAACAGGATCGCCTGCGACCGGCTTGGACAGCCAAGAACCGTCTTCCTGCTTGAAGTACTCGACACCATCGACGGTAATCGGATCGGCAGCAACATCATGGCGTACGATTTCGCCGGTGACTTCTTCAGCTGGGGTGGTTGCGGTGGTGTTCTCTTCAGTTTGGGCCTGAGCAACAGCTGCGCCACCAAAGGCGAGTGCGCCGGTCAGGACAGCAGCGGTCAGGGTCTGTGGCAAACGCTTCATGTGTTTCTCCTTCGGAAATATGGGAAAGCGCAAAAGTGTCTTTCGCGACGCAAATAACAGTAGTCACAGAATTCTCAGTTGTCACACGGAAATCAAAAATTAACTGTATTTTTCATGCGTTATAGCTGTGAAAAATTAGCCCATTAGAATAGTTGTGCGACTGGATTTGCGCTGAGGGGAGTTAAAGTGAGGTTTATATGTGCAGAGTGTGCCGATAATTTTGGAGACCGCGTGTGTGTCGGTGTATTCGAAAAATGGAGCCACGGGGGTAAGCGGGTGTACTGGCGAAAATAAATGTGAAGGTAGGGGGCCTCGACAAGCGTCGAGCAGCGTTTTGGTAAGGGCGCTGGCGTGTGGTTGAATGTATAGGTTGCAAAAGCTGGTCGGCCCGTAGCGGTGCGTTTCCGAACCGCCGGACCGAGACCCTTCGGCATAGTCCGTTGCCAAGGCTTGAGCATCGCAAGTTTGTAGACCGCGTGCGGCAAGGACGGAAATCTTACCGCACATCAATCCAGGTCAGGAGACCCATAGTGATTCAGCAAGAATCGCGTCTGCGTGTCGCCGACAACTCTGGTGCACGTGAAATTCTGTGCATCCGCGTTCTCGGCGGCTCCGTTCGACGTTTCGCTGGCATCGGTGACGTCATCGTCGCCACTGTCAAGGACGCCGTCCCAGGCGGCAACGTAAAGGAAGGCGAGATCGTTAAGGCTGTCGTCGTCCGTGCAAAGAAGGAGACCCGTCGTCCGGACGGTTCTTACATCGCTTTTGATGAGAACGCAGCTGTCATTCTGAAGGGTGACAACGAGCCACGCGGTACCCGTATCTTCGGCCCGGTTGCTCGCGAGCTTCGTGACAAGAAGTTCATGAAGATCGTTTCTCTCGCACCGGAGGTGATCTAGTCTTATGAAGATTCATAAGGGCGATATGGTGATTGTTATTTCGGGTCCTGACAAGGGCGCGAAGGGCAAGGTCATCGAAGCATACCCGAAGCGCGACAAGGTCCTCGTCGAGGGCGTTAACCGCGTGAAGAAGCACGTTGCTAACTCCGCTACTGAGCGTGGCGCCGAGTCCGGCGGAATCGTTACCCAGGAAGCACCGATCCACGTGTCTAACGTTGCAATCGTTGACTCCGAGGGCAACCCGACCCGCGTGGGCTACCGTTTCGATGAAAACGGCAAGAAGGTCCGCATCGCACGTAGCAACGGGAAGGACATCTAATCATGAGCGAGAACTACACTCCGCGTCTGAAGACCCGCTACCGCGAGGAAATCAAGAAGACCCTGAATGACGAGTTCAACTACGACAACGTCATGCAGATCCCAGGTGTCACCAAGGTTGTTGTCAACATGGGTGTTGGCGACGCTGCGCGTGACTCCAAGCTGATCAACGGCGCTCTCGAGGACCTCACCGCGATCACCGGCCAGAAGCCGCAGCTGCGTCGCGCAAAGAAGTCCATCGCAAACTTCAAGCTGCGTGAGGGCATGCCAATCGGCGCCCGCGTCACCCTGCGTGGCGACCGCATGTGGGAGTTCCTGGACCGCCTGCTGACCATCGCGCTGCCGCGTATTCGCGACTTCCGCGGTCTGTCTGACCAGCAGTTCGACGGCCACGGCAACTACACCTTCGGCCTCACCGAGCAGACCATGTTCTACGAGATCGACATCGACAAGGTTGACCGCCCACGTGGTATGGACATCACCGTCGTTACCACCGCTACCAACGACGAAGAAGGCCGCCGCCTCCTCAAGGAGCTCGGCTTCCCGTTCAAGTAAAGCGGCTTAAGCTTTTCGCCCTCACCTTTTGGTGGGGGCGTTTCGCTTTATTTAGGACTTATTTCATCGCCCGCGAATCCGGCATTAAAGATCGCCAAGCGCAATACCTCAAGAAGATTGACCGTTGGAGACATCTAACGGTGCTTCTACCCCGGTAGCGTCTGCAGCAGTTATACCTTCAAATTGCCAGCCCACCACTGCATTACGCACGGAGGCTTCAAGGAGGTTGGGTGGCTGAATGCAGCTGATGGTGAGAAGGCGGCCTGGCATGGGGCCTTCGCCCCAGATTGCAGGGTCTTCGGCGAGGCCTTCTTTTACTGGGTCGTGCATGTCGGTGGCGCTATAGACCAGCCAGTTGTCGCCGGAGTTTGCAGTGCGCAGGTAAAGCTTGTCGCCGAGGGCGACCTTGTGCTTGTTTGCGCCGCCGTCGTAGAGGTTGTTGAAGACAGCGGGAACGCCGGCGCCGGTGTGTCCGGCGATGACGGTGATGTCTGGTGCATTAGTGCCGGGCAGCGAATATGGACGGTCCGCAGCGGTATAAGTGCAGGCCTTGGTCATCGTATCCGGATTAATCGCGCCGTCTTTGACGCGGCAGGAGCCATCTTCGAATTCGGCATGGACCTCGATTGCAGGGATGAACATCTCAACAGCGGCGGAGGTCTCAATGACTGGAGCAGCTGCTACAGGGACTTGGTTGCTCTCTAGTCCTTCAGGAGGATCGACCACGCGATGCATCGTGGCGGCAAGAGCCCCACTTGCAATCGCCGCACTCGCAAGAACACCAACCGCAATCCGGAACTTTCCCGAGCTGGACCACAAGTTCAGCGCGCGAGTATGGGGCGCCGGCGTGTTCGTTTTTTGTGCGCGGTGGCGGCCACCCTTGCTTCGCGGCTTTGGTCGGGGGTTGTGCTTTTGGCGGTTGGGTAGTGGCTTCGGCGCTGTTGATGTTGATGTCTTCGGCGTCTTTGGGGGAGTGCGCCGCACGTAGGTGGGCTCGCCGTCGGGGTTGCCGTTGCCAGCGCGGCGGGTATCGATGGGTCTGTTATTGATGGGGCGGCGCTGTGTGCTGGCTCTGGTACTGCTGCTGGCACTGTCTGCCCGGGGGCGCGTGTGATCTGCGCTGTGAACTGGCAGATCGTGAGGATTACGCGGGGGCATAGGCGGCGGCTCCAGGGGGGGAGGGAGGTGGGTTCTAAAAGTAAGTAAATATTCTAACCAACTCTAATCCTTGGCAGGCGTTGAGCAGTAATAACCGCAGAATATATCCAGGTGTGGTGGCTGCAAAGTTGTTGGCGCGGATGCGCTGTTCGCTGTAGTGTTATCGCCGTTATATCTCTAGGTAAAGGAAGCTTCGTGTCTCTCAACGAATCTGCTGCAGCAGCAATCAAGAAAAAAGTGACTCTCCTCGACGAGTCATTTGGCCGCTTCGCCGTCCGCGCAATTCTCGCCGGCGTCTACCTCGCAATCGGTACTGCTTTCGCTGCGGTTCTGGGACAGGCCGTGGAAAAGCATGCAGAGGGCCTCGGAGCTCCTGTCTTCGCTCTGTTCTTCGGCCTTGGCCTTTTTGCCATCGTTATCCTGGGCGCCGAACTGGCCACCGGCAGCATGATGTACGTGGTCTACGGTGCTATCAACAAGCAGGTTGGTTGGGGCAAGGGCCTGTGGTTGCTCATCGTGACCACGTTCTTCAACCTCGTCGGTGCGGCTCTCTTCGCAGCGGCAATGGGCATGTCTGCGAAGCTGGGCCATATAGACCCGACCCACCTCATTTCCACCTTGACCATGGGCAAGCTGGAGAAGGACCCTGCAGGCCTGTTGGTTGAGGGTATGCTCGCCAACTTCGTGGTCAACATGGCCATTGTTGGTGCCGTCTTTGCCAAGGACATCGTGTCCAAGTTCTTCGTCATCGTTCCGATCATCGCGTGCTTCGTGGGCCTGAGCCTTGAGCACGTTATCGCAAACTTCTGCCTGATGATGCTGACTTTCTTCTGCTCCACCCCACTGCCTGACGGCTTCACCTTGGGTGCTGTTCTCACCAACTGGTCCCTGGTGTGGATCGGCAACGTCATCGGCGGCGGCTTCCTCATCGGTGGCGTTTACGCCTGGCTCAACAAGGGCCCTGAGGCTTACCGCGACTAATCATCATCTTCTGCGCGCAGGATGCGCATGGCAACGACGAGTTCCGAGGAATACTCCCGGAGCTCGTCAATTAGGTTTTCACCCACAACGCGCAGCTCGACGTCGTCGACAGGCTCCAGTGCATCGAGGATGAACAGCGCCGCGGTGGTGTCGTCGTGCATCGCCGTGCGGGTGCACTGGCGCCAATTCCAACGGCGGCAGGTGACGCCGTTCGCATCGAGCCAGACCACCTCGCCCGGCTCGGGATGCTCGGTTACAGGCTCGCCTTTGTCCATAGTGGCGAAGTTCTCAGCACCGGTAGCTCGCACCAGCTGTGGAGCTGATACATAGGCGTTCAGGTCTTCGCCGCCGAAGGGGATCTCATAAGTCACGGACAGCGAGTTATAGATGTCCGTGAGGCGGTTGATGCGAGGCAGCCCCTCTTCCGCGCGGCGCATGAGCGCCTCCGCGCTGTTGCGGGTGCGCGATGGCTTCGCGCCGAATCCTTGATAAG
Organism: Corynebacterium sp. HMSC06C06; assembly: GCF_001807295.1. Lineage (NCBI taxonomy): Bacteria > Bacillati > Actinomycetota > Actinomycetes > Mycobacteriales > Corynebacteriaceae > Corynebacterium > Corynebacterium sp. HMSC06C06. The sequence goes on along the minus strand of NZ_KV788490.1, from coordinate 8,434 downwards.
CCTCGCGCCATGCGGCGATGTGCGGGAAATCCGTGACGGCGCACTTGCCCAAGCGTGTGCGGGCGACCTCCTCGGCGTTGCGCAAGAGCTGCTCCGAGTGGGCGTCGGAAGGCGCAGGCGTGATGCCATCGACAGCGATGAGCAGCGCGCGGTAGTCGGGGCGTAAGGCCGCGACCTCGGGGCTGATGCTGGCGTCAGCAAGGAACTCGATGAGTTCCCCAGTACTGCGGATCTTGTTGGAAGTGTTGTTGCTCATCGCTTGAGTTCTCCTGACTTGAGTTCACCTGCGTAGATGTTGAAACGATCGCCGCGGGCAAACCCCACCAAAGCCATGCCGGTCTCCCGGGCAGTCTCCACGGCGAGGGAGGATGCCGCGCTAACAGCAACGAGCATTCCGAACCCGGCCATTGCTGCTTTTTGTACAAGCTCGAAGCTGGCGCGGGAGCTCATAACCAAAATAAGGTCGTCTGCGGGCAGGCGATCTTCAAGGAGCAGGTGCCCAATGACCTTGTCTGCGGCGTTGTGCCTGCCGACGTCCTCCCGCACAACGATGGGCTTGCCGTCTAAGGTGAATGCGCCGGCGGCGTGGATGCCACCGGTCTTGCGGAAGAGCTTTTGCTCGGCGCGCAGCTTCTCGGGCAGCTGCGCAACGACGGCCGGGTCAATCGGGATGGTGGGGAGCGCGTAGCGCGATTTCTTGTCTAAATCCTCGATGGAGCTAGTGCCGCATACGCCGCACGCGGAGTTGCTAAGTGTCAGACGCAGGTCGGACAAGCTAATGACGTTGTCGTTCGCAAGGTCCACGTCGAGCAGGTTGTAGGTGTTCATCCCGTCAATGGTGGAGCCGGCGCAGTAGCGGGCTTCGGCGACGTCGGAAAGCGCCGTGATGTGCCCCTCCGAATGAAGGAAGCCGTGCGCGAGCTCGATGTCGTGGCCCGGCGTGCGCATGGTGGTGGTTAGCGTCTGCCTGCCGACGCGGATCTCTAACGGTTCCTCTCCAGCCACGGTGTCAGCGCGGGTGTCGACCTGCGTGACCTCGATGCCGCTCTCGCCGCCGAGACGCACCTTGGTTACCGCAAAGTTGGATGTGACGCGACTTGCCATTACTGGATTGCCGCCTTGAGCTTGGCGATGTTGGCGCGAGCCTCCTCCGTGTCCTGGGAGGCCAAACCCACCAAGTATGCGGTCAGAGGTGCTGCCGGACGGGCGCGATTGTGAGCAACATCCTTAGTGAGATCGAGGAGCTCACGGACAAGGGCAGTGGCATCGTGCTTGTCGACGCCGAGAAGCTCCGCGGCCTCTTCCAGCCACTGGTGGGCGGATTGGATTGGGTCTTTTTCTTCGGTCATGACGGCAACTGTAGTCTGCCCGCTGTACACGCAACATGGCGGAGGCAACAAGTGGACGCTTTCGGGAAGAAAGCCATGGAACTTGCGCCGGGAGAGAGATTTGGAAAAGGGCAGGTAAGCGAGTAAAGTTGCAGGTCGGACTTGCGCCGAGGTGGCAGTGCGCCAAAATCTTCTTGGGATTTAGGCCCTGTGAGCTGCAGAAAGCGTCAAGCCGAACAAGAATTTAACAACATCAACTTTGTTGTAGGCCCCCCGCCGTTCATGGCGGCCCGTTGTATGTATCAAAGGGTGGCGAGCGCCTTACGGTATTGACCGTGGGGAGCGTGAGTAGCCCGAAATCACACGGAAAACGCTTAGGTGGGCGTGAGCTTAAAGCTCGCGCGTTTCGGAAGAAATGTAGTGGGAACCGCAACGAGAAAGGTACCGGTCACTCACATGACCATGACTGATCCTATCGCCGACATGCTGTCGCGCGTGCGCAACGCAAGCCATGCGCACCACGACACCGTGTCGATGCCGACCTCCAAGATCAAGGCAAGCATCGCCGACATCTTGAAGCAGGAAGGCTACATCGCTGACTACACCGTTGAGGACCGTGAGCTCAAGCTCACCCTCAAGTACAACAACCGTGAGCGCTCCATCGCTGGTCTGCGTCGCGTGTCTAAGCCGGGTCTGCGTGTGTACGCAAAGTCCACCAATCTGCCGAAGGTCCTTGGCGGCCTGGGCGTGGCTATCATCTCCACGTCTCAGGGTCTGCTGACCGACCGTCAGGCTCAGGAGAAGGGCGTAGGCGGAGAAGTTCTCGCCTACGTCTGGTAAGGGAGGATTGACACATGTCTCGTATCGGTCTAGCACCAATCGCCGTACCATCCGGCGTTGAAATCAAGGTAAACGGCCAGGAGGTCGAGGTTAAGGGTTCCAAGGGCACCCAGACCGTCGTTCTGCCAGAGCCAATCACCATCGCAGTCGAGGATTCCGTAATCACGGTTTCCCGTCCAGATGATGACCGCAAGCACCGCGCTCTGCACGGCCTGTCCCGCTCCCTCGTCAACAACGCTGTTGTTGGCGTGACCGAGGGCTACACCATCAAGATGGAAATCTTCGGTGTCGGTTACCGTGTCCAGCAGAAGGGCAAGGACCTCGAGTTCGCTCTGGGTTACTCCCACCCGATCCTCATCGAGGCTCCGGAGGGCATCACCTTCGCTGTGGATGGCGCAACCAAGCTCTCCGTATCTGGTATTGACAAGCAAAAGGTCGGACAGGTCGCCGCTAACATTCGCCGCCTGCGTAAGGACGATCCTTACAAGGGCAAGGGCATTCGTTACGAAGGCGAGCAGGTCCGCCGCAAGGTCGGAAAGACGGGTAAGTAAGCAATGGCTAACACTGAAAACGCAAAGCGCACCCCAATCGGCAAGGACATCTCCTCCCGCCGTCGCGAAGCACGCGCACGCCGTCACTTCCGCATCCGTAAGACCCTGCGCGGCACCCCTGAGGCACCGCGTCTGGTCGTTCACCGCTCCTCCCGCCACATGCACGTCCAGGTCATCGACGACCTGGCTGGCCACACCCTGGTCGCAGCTTCCTCCATGGAAGCTGACGTTCGTGCACTCGAGGGCGACAAGAAGGCAAAGGCCGCCAAGGTTGGCGCCCTGGTCGCTGAGCGCGCCAAGGCTGCTGGCATCGAGACAGTTGTCTTCGACCGTGCTGGCTACAAGTACCACGGTCGCGTTGCCGCTCTCGCAGAGGCAGCTCGTGAAGGTGGTCTGAAGTTCTAATGATCATGGCAAACGGAAACATCAACGGAAGGAACGCCTAATGTCGGACCGTGAAAAGCGTGACGGCGGACGCTCCGCCGAGAACGGTCGTAACAACGACCGCAACAATGGCGGTCGTCGCAACGATCGTCGTAATCAGCAGGACAACGAGCGCGATAAGTACATCGAGCGCGTAGTCACCATCAACCGCGTCTCCAAGACCGTTAAGGGTGGCCGCAACATGTCCTTCACCGCTCTCGTCGTCGTTGGCGATGGCCAGGGCATGGTTGGCGTTGGCTACGGCAAGGCTAAGGAAGTCCCTGCCGCAATTCAGAAGGGTGCAGAAGAGGCTCGCAAGAACTTCTTCCGCGTCCCGATGATCGCCGGCACCATCACCCACCCGGTCGAGGGTCGCGACGCAGCTGGCATCGTCATGATGAAGCCTGCCGCACCTGGTACCGGTGTTATTGCCGGTGGTGCTGCACGTCCGGTGCTCGAGTGCGCTGGTGTGCAGGACATCCTGTCGAAGTCCCTCGGCTCCGACAACGCCCTCAACGTCGTCCGCGCTACCGTGGACGGCCTAAAGCAGCTGGTTCGCCCTGAAGAGGTTGCCGCACGTCGTGGCAAGTCCCTCGAAGAGGTTGCTCCGGCCCAGATGCTGCGTAAGCGCGCAGGTCAGGAGGCATAAGCAATGGCTCTGAAGATTACTCAGGTAAAGGGCCTGGTGGGTACCAAGCCGAATCATCGCAAGAACATTGAGGCTCTCGGCCTCAAGAAGATCGGCCAGTCTGTTGTAAAGCAGGACACCCCGATCATCCGCGGCATGGTTCATAAAGTACGCCACCTGGTCACCGTCGAAGAAGTGGCAGGGGAGTAAACCATGGCTGATATCATCAAGCTGCACGACCTGCGCCCATCCGCAGGAGCAAACAAGCCTAAGACCCGCGTCGGCCGCGGTGAGGCATCCAAGGGTAAGACCGCTGGTCGCGGTACCAAGGGCACCAAGGCTCGTAAGCAGGTTTCCGCTGCTTTCGAGGGTGGCCAGATGCCGATCCACATGCGTCTGCCGAAGCTGAAGGGCTTCAAGAACCCGAACCACGTTGAGTACCAAGTAGTCAACGTTGCAGACCTCGCAGAGGCATTCGCAAACGGTGGCGACGTCACCGTTGCAGATCTCGTCTCCGCAGGCCTGGTTCGCAAGAACCAGCCGGTCAAGGTTCTGGGCAACGGCGACATCAACGTCAAGCTGAATGTCACCGCTGACAAGTTCTCCAAGTCCGCTGTTGAGAAGATCGAGGCTGCTGGTGGCTCCGCCACCGCTACCAAGTAATCAACGCGATTCTTGACTAGATAGGTGCCCGTTTCTCCAAGGGGAGACGGGCACCTTTATAGTTTTATTACTCAATTCCTACCTGCATTGTGGCTAAGTTAGGTCAGGCTGGTAGGCTTGCAGGGTCATAAGTGTTCAACCGTCCTTTAGGGCTTCCCATAGCTCGCAGTGTTTAGCGTGCCAGGGTGGTCTGAACAGGACAGATGAGTTCCACCTCCACGCTGCCACCTATTGCCTTAGGCGTTGGCTGCGTAGGAAGGCCAGGAGGATTTTGTAGTGTCCGCCATTTTGCAGGCTTTTAAGGACGCCGACCTGCGTAAGAAGATCATCTTCACCATCGTGATGATCATTGCTTACCGCATCGGTGCCCAGATTCCATCCCCAGGTGTTGATTACGCGTCCATCGCTGGCCGCCTGCGCACCCTGACTGAGGAGTCCGGCAACCTGTACTCCGTCATCAACCTGTTCTCAGGTGGTGCGCTGTTGCAGCTTTCCATCTTCGCCATCGGCATCATGCCGTACATTACGGCGTCGATCATCGTCCAGCTGCTCACCGTAGTCATTCCACACTTCGAGCAGCTAAAGAAGGAAGGTCAGTCTGGTCAAGCCAAGATGACGCAGTACACGCGTTACCTGACCCTCGCACTGGCGCTGCTGCAGTCCTCCGGCATCGTGGCCCTCGCAGACCGTGAGCAGCTGCTTGGCCAAGGCGTCCCTGTGCTTGCTGAAGACCGTAACTTCTTCACCTTGATTGTCCTGGTTATCACGATGACCGCAGGTGCAATCCTCGTTATGTGGATGGGCGAGCTCATCACTGAGAAGGGCATCGGTAACGGTATGTCCCTGATGATCTTCGCGGGTATTGCAACTCGCCTGCCAACCGATGGCGTCAGCATCATGAAGAACAACGGCGGACTCGTCTTCGCCATGGTTGTCGCTGGCCTGATCGTCCTTGTCGTTGGCATCACCTTCATCGAGCAGGGCCAGCGCCGCATTCCAGTCCAGTACGCAAAGCGCATGGTTGGCCGCCGCCAGTACGGTGGCTCTTCCACCTACCTGCCGCTGAAGGTTAACCAGGCCGGCGTTATCCCGGTCATCTTTGCGTCCTCGCTTATTTACATGCCGGTTCTCATCACGCAGATCGTTAACTCTGGCTCTGCAGTAGTCCCGGATAACTGGTGGCAGCGCAACGTGATTGCGCATCTGCAATCTCCAAGCTCGTGGCAGTACATCGTTCTTTACTTCGTACTGACCATCTTCTTCTCCTACTTCTACGTATCGGTTCAGTACGACCCTGCTGAGCAGGCTGACAACATGAAGAAGTATGGTGGATTTATCCCGGGTATCCGCCCGGGCCGTCCCACCGCGCAGTACCTCGGTTTCGTCATGAACCGTCTGCTGTTCGTTGGCTCCCTATACCTTGCATTGATCGCTATCCTGCCGAATATCCTTCTGGACCTCGGAGTTGGCCACTCCACTGCGAATGGCACCTCCGCATTCGGTGGTACCGCGATCTTGATTATGGTCTCTGTCGCCTTGACCACGGTCAAGCAGATTGAGTCCCAGCTCCTGCAATCCAACTACGAAGGACTTCTCAAGTAATGCGTTACGTACTCCTCGGCCCTCCCGGTGCTGGCAAAGGCACCCAAGCAGCTATCCTGAGCGAAAAGCTCGGCGTCCCGCACATCTCTACCGGCGACCTGTTCCGCGCCAACATCGGCCAGGGCACTCCGCTTGGTGTTGAAGCAAAGTCCTACATCGATGCCGGCAAGCTGGTGCCAACTGACGTCACCGCACGCATGGTTGAGGATCGTCTGAACCAGGACGACGCTGCCAATGGCTTCCTCTTGGATGGCTTCCCACGCACCGTGGAGCAGGCTGATATCTTGGCTGATCTGCTGGAGAAGAAGGGGCAGAAGCTCGACGGCGTTATCAACTTCGAGGTGTCTGAGGACGTCGTCGTTGAGCGCATGCTTGCTCGCGGACGTGCTGATGACAACGAGGAGACCATCCGTACCCGCCTCGGTGTCTACCGTGACGAGACCTTCCCGCTCATCCAGCACTACGGCGATGACATCATCAACGTTAAGGCTGAGGGCACCGTTGAGGAGATCAACGAGCGCACTCTGAAGGCTATGGGTAAGTAAGACTCATGGGTTTTAGACGCCGCAGCAAAGCAATTCCCGCCCGTACCCCGGGCGAACTCGACGCAATGCAGGCCGCCGGTGAAATCGTCGGCAAAGCATTGCAGGCAGTACGCGATGCTGCGGCGTCTGGCGTATCTACCCTCGAACTTGATGAGGTGGCCGAGCAGACCATTCGCGATGCGGGCGCAACTCCTACGTTCAAAGGGTACGAGGGTTTTCCTGGTTCGATTTGTGCGTCTGTCAACGACGTCATTGTTCACGGGATCCCCGGCAAGGACATCGTTCTTGCTGAAGGTGACTTGGTCTCCATCGACTGTGGTGCAACGCTCGACGGTTGGGTAGGGGACAGCGCTTGGACTTTTGGTGTCGGCAAGCTTTCTCCAGAAGCAGTTGCGCTTAACGACGCCACCGAATGGGTCCTAATGGAAGGACTCAAGGCTATGCTCCCCGGGAATCGTCTAACTGATGTCTCGCACGCCTTGGAGCAAGCCACCTACCGCGCCGAGGATAAGTTCGGTGTGGATCTGTTCATCGTAGATGGATATGGCGGCCACGGTATTGGTCGCACCATGCACGAAGAGCCCTACCTCGCCAACGAAGGCAAGGCCGGTCGTGGGCCTTTGATTCAGGAAGGTTCGGTACTTGCGATTGAACCAATGCTCACCCTGGGTACGGAGGATAACGCCGTGCTTGACGACGATTGGACTGTGGTCACCCTTGACGGCAGTCTCGCCGCTCACTGGGAACACACCGTCGCCGCGACCGCCGACGGCCCACGAATCCTTACTCCTCGCTATTAGCCTTAATCCTTCCTATTAACCGGTTCCGCTGCGAGAGTCCACAGCTGGTAGGTGGAAATTGCTGGGGGAGGACAGTGGCCGCGTCGAGTATGCGGATTCCACTTCAGGGTTTATACTCGTTGCCATGTCTAAACTTCGCCTCCGCAACGTGTCTGCTAAGGCACGTCGTGCGCTAATTGCCCCTATGACCGCCGGCGTCATGACTGTCTCCGTTCTTGCAGGCGCCCCTGCAGCTTCCGCTCAGACCGTTCCTTCCATTGAGTCCATGAGCTCCGATGTGCAGGCACAGATCGATAACTTCGTCGGTCAGTCCCGCGAGCAGGCTTGGAACACCCGTAACCAGATTCTGGATCAGGTCAAGGTCTTAAACCCTGCTGCGGCAGACGCTATTCAGCCGGCTGTTGATGCAGCTTTGAACGCAATCTTCCCTGGACTCATTGACCAGAAGAACGCAGAAGCTCGCGCTGCTCGCGAGGCTCAGGAGCGTGCCCACGCTGAGCAGGTTGCTCGCGAGCATGCTGCGGCTCAGGCTGCTGCCCGTGAGGCCGAGGCACAGCGCCAGCGCAACGCTTTTGACCGCGGTCCGTGCCCGGCTGATGCACGTGTTTGCGTTGACCTCAAAGGCAAGCGTTCCTGGCTGCAGGATAACGGCAACGTCACCTACGTGGCATCTGCCATCTCTTCCGGCATGGCTGGTGAAGAGACCCCACGCGGCACCTTCTACATCAACCGCAAGGTAAAGGATGAGATCTCCCGCGAGTTTGGCAACGCGCCGATGCCTTACTCCATGTACTTCACCAACAATGGCCACGCTTTCCACGAGGGTTCCCCGGCATACGAGTCCAACGGTTGCATCCACCTGCCGCACCAGGACGCAGTCCGCTTCTGGAACGACGTTCCAGTTGGTTCCAAGGTTTTCATCTACTAAGCCCGAGCAACTAAAGCTTTAAGGCATTTCCTCATTCCCTTCGCGGCAAGAGCCGATGGAAGGAATGGGGATTTTTCATGTTTTGGTGTGTCGGCGGATTCTAGGCGTCGTTGCACCATTGGTTTT